>JASEFU010000003.1:268624-312803 GCA_030018455.1 Dehalococcoidia bacterium | reverse complement strand
GCCGCCGCGCCCGCGCAGCGGGCGGAGCCTGCGCAGCAGGCTCAGGCGCCGGCAACGGCGCCCGGCGGCGGCGCGCACGATCGCCTCCCCACAGCCGTTCCGCCTCTCGTACCGCCTCTACCGTCATCACCAGGTTCCGGTGCGCCAGCATGTCGGCAACGTTCAGGTACGGCGCCGACAGCACGTCGACCTCCGGCAGGTTGCGCGCACTCGCGAAGACGTTCCTGTCCGGCGCCGCCGTCACCAGCAGCGTCGAACGTTGCAGCCCCAGCTTCTCGAACAGCGACACGACCTCCTTCGTGCGCGGCTTCCCCAGCTCCAGGCCTTTCACTACCTGGAGCGATCCGTCCGATGCCTTCGCTGAAAGCACCGAGCGGATCGCCAGCCGTCGCATCCGCTTGGGGATGCGCTGCTTGTAGTCCCGCGGCTTCGGCCCGAATACGACCCCGCCGTGCCGCATCAGGGGCGAACGGATGCTGCCCAGCCGGGCCCGTCCGATACCCTTCTGGCGTCGCATCTTGGCGGTGCTGCCCGCCACCTCGCCGCGGGTCTTCGTGCTCGCCGTGCCCTTGCGCCGGTTGGCAAGCTGCGCCAGCAGCGTCTGGTGCACCACAGCGCCGTTTGGCTCGAGGCCGAACACCGACGCGTCGACCTCGATTCGCTCGACCTCTTTGCCCTCGTTGTCGCGGACCGTCAGCTCCATCTCTCTCTAACGTACCCCTACGATATGCACAGACCTTCGGCCGCTCAGGACGCCGCTTCCCGCGAAACGGCGAGCCCCGCCCATTCCGACGGCTTCTTGCTCGACTTCCGGATCCGAAGGAGGCCGTTCTTCGCTCCCGGCACCGATCCTTCCACAATGAGCAGCCCCCGCGCCGGATCGCTTTCCAGCACCCGTAGGTTGCGTACCGTGACTTGCTCGCTGCCCATGTGTCCCGCCATCCGCAGCCCCTTCAGCACCCGTCCCGGGGACGTTCCCGCGCCGATTGATCCCGGCGCCCGAAGCCGGTCGGACTGGCCATGGGTGCGCGGCCCGCCGCGAAAGCCGTGACGCCTCACGCCTCCCGCGAACCCCCTTCCCTTCGATACGCCCGTCACGTGCACGAACTCGCCCGGACTGAATATCTCAGGGCCCACTTTCTGCCCCACCTCGTACTGCGACGGGTCGTCGACTTCGAACTCCCGTAGATAGCGGAACTCACCCAGCCCCTTCAAGTGACCTTTCATCGGCTCGTTCACCCGCTTCGCCGCGCCGAAGCCGAGCTGCACCGCGCTGTAGCCGTCGCTTTGCCGGGTCTTCACCTGCACCACCGTGCACGGCCCCGCCTCGATCACAGTCGCTGAGTGGACCTCGCCCTTGCGGTCGAAGACCTGGGTCATGCCGATCTTCTTGCCCAGAATGCCCTTAATGCTCACTGTAGTTTTATCTCTATGTCCACGCCCGCCGGGAGTTGCAGCCTCATCAGTGTGTCCACTGTCTTCGACGTGGGTTCCAGGATGTCTATGAGTCGCTTGTGAGTGCGGATCTCGAACTGCTCCCGCGAGTCTTTATCGATAACGGGGGAGCGAATCACCGTGAACTTCTTGATGTCGGTCGGCAGAGGAATCGGGCCGGCCACCGCCGCGCCCGTCCGTTCGGCCGCCTCCACTATCTGGCTCGCCGACTGGTCTAGCAGGCGGTGGTCGTAACCTTTGAGTCGAATCCGGATCTTCTGCTTTGTTGTCATCTTGCGGGTTGATTCCAGGTTGCTGGACTTCCACTCCTCTCCCGTCGCATTTGCCGGATCAAGACCTCACCGGGCGTCTTACCCTCAGCCCCAGCTTCTCGACCACGTTCGGCGGCACCTCCTGGTAGTGGTCGAACTCCATGTTGTGGCTTGCCCGCCCCTGCGTCAGCGAGCGCAGGTCCGTGGCGTAGCCGAAGGTCTCGGCGAGCGGCACCAGTGCGCGCACTATCTGCAGGTCGTCGCGGGCGTCTATGCCAGTAACGCGGCCCCTTCGGCCGTTCACGTCGGCCAGAATATCGCCGAAGAACTCCTCCGGCGTGATGATCTCCACCTTCATTATGGGCTCCAGCAGGATCGGCTCGTCCTGCTCCAGCCCCCGCCGCGTCCCAATCGAAGCCGCCGTCCGAAACGCCAGGTCCGACGAATCGACCTCATGGTAGCTGCCATCCACGAGGTTCACCTTCAGGTCGATAACCGGGTACCCCGCCAGCGGACCATTCTCCAGCGCCTCCCGCACACCCGCCTCGATCGCGGGGACGAACTCGCGCGGGATGACCCCGCCCGTCGTCTTGTCCGCAAACTCGAAGCCCTGTCCGCGATCGTTCGGCACCAGCTCAAGCCAGACGTGACCGTACTGGCCGCGCCCGCCGCTTTGACGGACGAAGCGGCCCTCCGTGCGCACCGGCGACGTTATCGTCTCCTTGTAGGCTACCTCCGGCCTCCCCACGTTCGCCTGCACGTGGAACTCGCGCAGCATGCGGTCGACAATCACCTCGAGGTGAAGCTCGCCCATGCCCGAAATGACAGTCTGGCCTGTCTCGGCATCATAGCGCGTCCGGAAGGTCGGATCCTCTTCCGCCAGACGGTTCAGCGTCTCGCCCATGCGGTCTTGGTCTTCCTTCGTCTTCGGCTCAATGGCGACGGAGATGACAGGCTCAGGAAAGCGTATTGCCTCCAGCACTATGGGGTGCCCTCTGTCGCAGAGCGTATCTCCGGTGAAGGTGTTCTTGAGGCCGACCGCGGCCGCGATATCGCCGGCAAAGACCTCCTCGACGTCCTCGCGATGGTTGGCGTGCATGCGTAGCAGGCGTCCCAGCCGCTCCTTGTCATCGCGGGTCGCGTTGTAGACGGTGGCGCCGCTTCGAAGGTGGCCGCTGTAGACCCGGAAGTAGGCCAGCCGGCCGGCAAACGGATCGGCAACGATCTTGAAGGCGAGGGCAGTGAACGGTTCCCGTTCTTCCGCCTTTCGCTGCACTTTCTCATGAGTCTTCGGGTTGGTGCCGGTCACAGGAGGGACATCGGAGGGGGCAGGAAGGTAGTCGACAACGGCGTTGAGGAGCGGCTGAATGCCTTTGTTCTTGAGGGCGGAGCCGCACATCACGGGGGTGATAGAGCCGGCAAGGGTGGCCCTGCGCAGCGCCTTCTTCAGCTCCGACTTACTTGGCGTGCGGCCCTCCACGTAGCTGATGAGCATCTGGCTGTCCACTTCCGCCAGCTTCTCGATCAGCTCTTCGCGCTGCCGCGCGCACACTTCCGCGAACTCGTCGGGAATCTCGCGAACCTCCGGGTTTTCGTGACGCTCAAGCGGGAAGTACCACGCCCGTTCCTCTATCAGGTCGACAACGCCTTCGAACGAGGA
Organism: Dehalococcoidia bacterium; assembly: GCA_030018455.1. Classification (NCBI taxonomy): domain Bacteria; kingdom Bacillati; phylum Chloroflexota; class Dehalococcoidia; species Dehalococcoidia bacterium. The sequence continues at coordinate 309,437 of JASEFU010000003.1, read as the reverse complement.
CTCGATGCCGATGGGGACCTGAATGGCGACCGGCTTCGCGTTGAGGCGGTCCCGTATTGCGTCGATGGTGCGCTGGAAGTCCGCGCCCACCCTGTCCATCTTGTTGACAAAGCAGATGCGGGGCACATGGTAGCGGTCTGCCTGCCGCCACACCGTCTCCGACTGGGGCTCCACGCCGGCCACGGCATCGAATACGACGACGCCCCCGTCGAGAACGCGGAGGCTGCGCTCCACTTCCACCGTGAAGTCGACGTGACCCGGCGTATCGATGATGTTGATCTGGTGGCCTTCCCAGTGGCATGTGGTGGCGGCGGCGGTGATAGTGATCCCCCGCTCGCGCTCCTGCGTCATCCAGTCCATCACGGCCGTCCCCTCGTGCACCTCCCCGATCTTGTAAGTGCGGCCGGTGTAATAGAGGACGCGCTCGGTGACGGTGGTCTTGCCGGCGTCGATATGGGCAATGATGCCAATATTGCGAATGCGTTCTATCGGAAACGCCCTGTCCATGACAATTGTTCCGGCTGGAACGGTTTCTACGGTCAATGTTCTCAGCTAGTCTATATCTATTCTACAAAGTCCGGCGGCGCCCGGGGTGCACCGGATGCGCCGGAAATCTCCCTACCAGCGGTAGTGCACGAATGCGCGGTTGGCCTCGGCCATCCGGTGGGTGTCTTCCCTCTTCTTGACGGTCGCTCCCTGCCCGGCGGCCGCATCCATTAGCTCGGCCGCCAGCTTCTCCGCCATCGACTTTCCCTTGCGGGCGCGGGCGGAGTTGATGAGCCAGCGAATGGCGAGAGCGGAACGCCTCTCAGGCCTGATATCGACGGGCACCTGGTAGGTGGCGCCGCCCACCCTCCTCGGCTTCACCTCCACCACCGGCGTCACGTTGCGGAGAGCCTGTTCGAAGGTGTCGAGCGGGGCGCGGTGCGTCTGAGCGGCCACGAGGTCCAATGCCCGGTAGACGATGCGCTCGGCGATGCTTTTCTTGCCCTGCATCATCACCTTATTGATGAATTTGGCCACTTCTTCGCTCTGATACTTTGCATCAGGCTGAAGTTCTCTCTTTATCACTTTCGCCCGTCGCGGCATCCTCGTCCTCCGATTGGCCTTAGCCGGCCTTCGCGCTCTTACGAGTGCCGTACTTGCTCCGTCCGCGGTTGCGGCCTTCCACCCCCTGAGCGTCGAGCGCGCCGCGGATGATGTGGTACCGCACCCCCGGAAGGTCTTTGACGCGGCCGCCGCGTATGAGGACGACCGAGTGCTCCTGAAGGGTGTGCCCCTCGCCGGGGATGTACGCGGTGACCTCGATGCCGTTGGTGAGGCGGACGCGCGCGATCTTGCGAAGGGCGGAGTTCGGCTTCTTCGGCGTCATTGTGCGCACCTGAGTGCAGACGCCCCTCTTTTGAGGAGCGCCGTCGCCCCGTTGGACGCGGTTCCTCAAGGCGTTAAAGGTGAACCGAAGCGCCGGCGCCTTCGTCTTCTTGACCAGCTTCTTCCGGCCCTTTCGCACGAGCTGGCTGATTGTCGGCAATAGACTTTCCCCTTCTTCTTCACAGTTGAATTGGATTCGACAGACAACGCAAAAGGTCGAAATCCCTAGGCTGAGCCAGTACGGCGTAGGGCTTGCGCCCCACTTGTGCCGACCGTAGTCACTTTCAGGTCTTTCGACCCTGCGATGGGCTGATTATGGAACGCTCAGCACCAAATGATAAGTTTACTGGAATCAGAAGAGAGATGTCAAGCAAATACGCGTCGCCCGGAAGGATTCGAGCAAGGTCAGGAGGAAGATTGGAGAAGCTCGCGGACAACGGCGTTGATCTCGCGTCCCTCGGCGCGGCCGCTCAGCTCCTTCATCAGCACCGGCATCACCTTGCCGATGTCCTGCGGCCCGCTCGCGCCCGTCTCGGCGATCACCTTGCGGGCGGCCTCCGCTATCTCCTCGCGCGACATGGCCGGCGGCAGGTACTCCTCCAGGACTGCCGCCTCCGCCTCTTCCCGCTCCACGAGGTCGGCGCGGCCTCCCTTGCGGAACTCCTCCGCGCTCTCGCGCCGCTGCTTCGCGTGCTTGCTGATCACGGCAAGCGTCCCCGCATCATCCAGCGGGCCGCCCTTCTCGATCTCGGCGTTGTGGACGGCGGAAAGAAGGTAGCGAAGCGTGCGCTTGCGGACGTCATCGCCTTGCTTCAGCGCCTGCTTGAGGTCGTCGGACAGCTTGTCTCTGAGGGACATGGGCATCCTTGTGTGAGGGAGGAAGGCGTTCCTAGCGCCTGCTCTTGCGCCGCTTGGCGGCAGCCTTCCGCTTTCGCCTGACGCTGGGCTTCTCGAAGTGCTCGCGCCGCCGCGCCTCCGAAAGGATGCCGTGTTGCTGCACCTTGCGGTTGAAGCGCTTGAGCGCTGTCTCGAAGCTCTCGTTCTGGCCTACTATTACCTCTACCACCTGGCGTCCTCGCTTGCGCAGTTACAGGAGGAAGGCGGCCGCGCCCTGAGTCTTCGGGATTATAGTTAAGTCCGCGTTTTCGTGTCAATAATTCTGCCGCCGCCCGCACAGACGAGCCTATTCGTCCGCCCGCCACGCGACCTCGCCGCGAACGATCGTCATCTCGACACCGATGTCCGCGATTTTATCGGCAGGAACGGCTGTCGGGTCCGCGGAAAGGACGACGATGTCCGCGTCGCTCTCCGGCGCCAGGCTCCCGCGGACACCCTCCTCGAACGCCGCTCGCGCCCCCGACAACGTGTGCATTCGCAGCGCTTCTTCCACGTCCACCCCTTCTTCCGGCGAAAGCGCGCGGCCCCCAGCGCTGCGCCTCATGACCGCCGAGGCAACGGAACGGAGCGGAGCAGGCGGCGTGACCGGCGCGTCCGACGAGGCCGCGACCTCGACGCCGGCAGCGCGCAGGCGGGCCAGCGGATAGAGATGCGGCAGGTCTTCCGGCGGGACCTGAGAGAGGTAGCGGTCGCCGCTGAAATGAAGGAACGACGGCTGCGTGACCACGATTACGCCCGCTGCCCCCAGACGGCGCGCAAGCTCCGGCGGACAGACGCTGCAATGCTCGATGCGGTGGCGGTGGTCAGAGCGGTACAAACGGCTGAGCGCCCGCTCGATGGCGCCCAGCGTGGACGCTATTCCCCGCTCGGTGACGGCGTGAACCGCTACCTGCCGTCCGCGACGGTGCGCCTCCCACACCATCTCGTCGATCTCCTGTTCACCGGGATATATCTCATCGCCCAGTTCGCTCAAAGCTATCTTTATGGGGCCGCGTCGCAGCCGCCCGTCGAGCTCTTCCTCGGGCACCCAGCCTAGCGAGTCGATCGATTCCATCAACGTAACGTTGAGGGGAAGATGCCTTTCTCCGATCAGGCTGCGAAAGAGGTGCCACTCGCGGATGCCGTTAGTCGCGGTGGCGTCCTGAACTGAGGTCACGCCCTGCGCGAGGAAGCGGGCGGCCGCCTCCCGCACTCCATGGGCGAGCTCCTCCTCCGAGATCGGGGGCACGACTTCCTCCAGCAGCGAGTCCATTTCGAGAAGGAGGCCCGTCGGCTCGCCGGTCTCGAGATCGCGGTCGATGCATCCTCCGGCTGGCTCCTCCGACTCGATGGTGATTCCGGCGAGCGACAGCGCGAGGCTGTTGAGCACCGATGCGTGGCCACTTTGGTGGACCAAGCGGACAGGGTGGTTGGGCGCCGCGGCATCGAGGTCGCGTCGCGTGGGGTGCCGCTTCTCGGCGAGGGCGGTCTCGTCGTAGCCGACGGCGCGTATCCAGTCTCCCGGCGGCGTCTTCGAGGCGCGGTCGCGAAGAATGCGCTGGATGTCGGCTACGGAGGCGACAGACCGAGGGCTGACGTCAAGCGAGAGGAGAGAGGCGGCGTAGGCGAGCAGGTGGCAGTGGGCGTCGATGAAGCCGGGAATGACAGTGCGGCCGCCGCAGTCGATGACGCGGGTCCCTTCCACCCTGTGCCGCCAAACATCCGCGTCATCCGCGACAGCGAAGATGCGGCGTCCCTGCGCGGCGACCGCCTGAGCCCGGGGCCGCGCACGGTCCATGGTGATAACGTTAGCGTTGTGAAGGATAAGGCTTGCCGGGCGCGCCATCGCCTTTGTCTCAGGTCTACTAGAAAAGTTAGCCCCTCCGGTCGGGAAGGGCGCTACGGAGAGGACTCGACGGTTCGGTTAATCGGCGGAAGGGAGGACTTTGGGCTGCAGGAGCTTCATGGGAGCGCCGCAGCACTCGACTCCGCCCTCGCCCGGCTTGATGCAGAGCACCTCCGTTCCACACTTTTCGCACTGAAAGCGCTTGCCAAGCTGGTTCGCCATCCTGATACCCCCTGCTGCTCTAGCGTTGCTGCATAGGCTGGCCGCAGCAGACGAGCTGCCCTTCGCCGGCCTTGGTGACGATAAACTCCGAGCCGCACTTGGTGCAGTAATAACGCTTGCCCACCTGGTTTGCCACGTCACATCACCCCGAATCTGAGGGAGTCTCCACGAGCAGTTACCCCGAAAAAGTGTAATGCAGCCCGATTCTATTCGTCAACCGAAGAAGACAGAACGGCCCGGTACCGACGCCGCCGCTCAAAGCAACTACGGGGTGCGCTCCAGCCCTTCCCAAAGCGCGGCCGTCTCGCGCGCCATCGCTTCGATGTTCACGGTCTCATAGCCGATGAGGCTCGTCTTCAGGGTGTTGTTGAGGCGTCCCGTCCAGCTCGAGGGGACGTTGCGCGCGCCCAGCATCATCCCCATCAACGAGCCCACGGTCGCCCCGTTGCAGTCGGTGTCGAAGCCGGGCTGGACGGCGCGACAGACAGACTGCCCGTAGTCGCCTTCGCCCCACAAGAGGGCGACGGCGCAGACCATGGTGTTGGAGTTGGCATGGCACCAGTGGTGCGGCAGACGTTCGTCCCACCGCTCATGTATCCGGGCAATCGCCTCGTCGTAGCCGAGGCCGGCGGCGCGCCAGGCCAGCGCCTGCCCTGTATCGGCGTAGAGGCGGCTCGTCGCCGGTATCCCGCGCCGTCCCGCCTCCAGGAGCTCGACCGCGTCTCTGCAAAAGGGCGCGGCGGCGAGCATGGCCGCGACCAGCATCGCGCCGTAGATGCCGTTCTTCACGTGGCTTATCGAGGCGTCGCGCCAGGCGAACTCCGCCGCCCTTTCGGGGTCGCCGGCGCAGACGTAGCCGTAGGCGTCGGCGCGGATGCGCGCCCCTATCCACTCGCGGTAGGAGTTTCGGAAGGAAGCGCTCTCCGGCGGCTGCACCTGCATGGCGAAGTTGCGGTAAGCGACCCGCTCCGCCGTGTAAGTGCGGAGCAGCGGCAAGTTGAGCAGCCAGAAACGCGCCACGTCGGCGGGGGTGAAGGCGGCGCCCTTTCGCTTGAGGAGGAGGGTGCAGGCGACCGTGTAGTCGGTGTCGTCGTCCGACGGCATGTGGTCGAGCGCATCGAGCGCCTTCCTGGCGACGAAGTCGGGGTACGCCGCCGCCGTTCGCGCGTCCACGTCGAGCCGGATGTAGTCGCGAAGGGGCCACTGGCTGGACATCTTGAGGAAGCCCCACAGCTCCTCCGTGCGGGCCCCTTCGACCGGCTTGCCAAGAAGGCAGCCGGCGCACCGGCCCAGCCAGGCGCCGAGCAGCCTGTCCTCCATCTCCGCCGCCGGAAGTGGCCTCTCAATGCGACGCGGCGCTCCCTGCCGCAGCTCCCTTATCTCAGCCAGGCCCGACGGCTCCCGGAAGGGGTAGTCCGGCCGCACCGGCAGCCGCTGCGCCGCGTCCAGAAGCGCGCCCGCCTCCTCCTGCTTAGACGGCGCCGATAGCTCCTCCTCGCCCAACGCGAGGAGCCGCTCGAACTCCGCTCTGACGGACGAGACGTCGCGCCCTTCGTCCTCAAGCTGCATCAGCTCGGTCGTCAAAGCCTCGCGACTCAGCCACAGCCAGAGTTCCCTGATGGCTTCCGCCATCCGTCGGCCTCCTTCCCGCCTCAGGAGCAAGTATACGCGCCGCCCCTCTAACAGCCGAGAAGAGCCGCGCAGCCGGGAACGTGCTAGAATCAGTACGACGCTCGATCCGGAGTGAACAGATGCAGATGGCGATCATCGGGCTTGCCCGCTCAGGGAAGACGACCCTCTTCAACGCCCTGACGCACGGCCACGCGCCTGTCGGCGCCTTCGACGGCGAGGCCGAGCTGCACATCGGCACCTACAAGGTGCCCGACGAACGGCTCGACCGCCTGGCGCCCGTGTTCAAGGCCAAGAAGGTGACCCACGCCGATATCCAGTACGTCGACGTGCCGGGCGGACTGGCGTGGCGCGGCGGACGCGGCGGCGGCCCGTCGCCGCAGGTGCAGGCCGCCCTCGACCGCAGCGAGTCCCTCGTGCACGTGGTGCGCGCATTCCGCAACGAGGCGGTGCCCCATCCCGAGGGCTCCGTCGATCCTCAGCGGGACATCGATACGCTTGACCTCGAGCTGGCGTTCAGCGACCTCGGCGTCATCGAGCGGCGGCTGGAGCGGCTCGACACGGCCGTGCGGTCGGCGCGCGCGGGGGAGCGCGAGGCGGGCGAGCACGAGATGGCGCTCCTGCGGCGCATCAAGGAGGGACTCGAGGCGGGAACGCCCATCCGCGCGCAGCCGCTGACAAAGGAAGAGCTTCGCTCGGTGGCGAACTACAACTTCCTCACCGCCAAGCCGCTGCTCATCCTGCTGAACATCGACGAGGCGGACGTGCCGCAGGCGGCGGCAATCGAGGAGGAGGCGCGCGCGCGGCGCTCCGGGCCGTCGACGGCGGTAGCGGCGGCGTGCGGGACGCTGGAGATGGAACTCATCGATCTGTCGGACGAAGAGGAGCGGGAGTTTCGCGCCGATCTCGGCCTCGGCGAGGCAGCGGCGGAGCGCATCAGCCGTCTCTCCTTCCATCTTCTCGACCTCATTTTCTTCTTCACGGGGAACGAAGACGAGTGCCGCGCCTGGACGGTGCCCAGGGACACGCCGGCGCCCCGGGCGGCGGGAAAGGTGCACTCCGACATGGAACGCGGCTTCATCCGGGCGGAGGTCATCCGCTGGGACGAGTTGATTTCGTACGGCTCGCTGGCGGAGGCGCGGCGTCACGGGGCGCTGCGCGGCGAGGGCAAGGGCTACCACGTGCAGGACGGCGACGTGCTGCACATCCTCTTCAACGTTTAATTTCGAAGAATGCGCGCAAATCCTTGACTCGTTATATCTGCGATGTTAGGCTTTAAGTGCGCATTCGAAAGGCGCAGAGGAGGCAAGCAATGCCGGTGCTAGCAATTGGACCCTTCGGGCTGGGACCGTTTGAGCTGGTCCTGATCCTTGCCATAGTCATCATTATCTTCGGAGTCGGCCGCCTCCCCGAGGTGGGCGGCGCGATAGGCAAAGGGATTCGCGAGTTCCGAAGGGCAAGCAAGGAAGAGGACGAGCCAAAGCAGATTGCCGAGAGCGCGTCCGGCGGCGGGGGTTCGTCCGGAGCCCCCGCGGGCGAAGTATCGTGCTCCAAGTGCGGCACGGTGAACAGTCCCGGCACGCGCTTCTGCTCGAACTGCGGCGCCGCGCTGTAACACAAACAAGACATCAAAGGACTGCCGGGTCTCGAAAGAGCCGGCAGTCTTGTTTCTGCCTGAGGCCGCCGCGTCCGTCCCCCGATTGCCCGCACTCTGCGCCGGCCCGTCCGGCATCGGGCGCCCCTTCCGCCATCCGCTTGTCCGCTTTCCACCCGCTGACGGATTCGCACGCCGCCGCAGTCAGCGCTTGACTTCGCCCCCGACAGGGCTATGATCTGGGTCGGATTCCAGGAAGGAGCCTGCCCGTGCGCCGCCGCGTCTGCATCTTTCCCCTGCTGACCGCCTGCCTGCTCCTCGCCGTCTTCGGGGCGGGACTTCAGTGCACGGCGGGAACGGCGGTGCACGTGGTCGACGGCGACACCTTCCATCTCCGCGTCGACTCGCCCCTCAACTGGGGCGCCGACTGCCCGGTCGTCGCCGGCCAGACGTACCGCGTGCGACTGATCGGCGTGGACACCCCCGAAGTCTACGGCGACGTCGAGTGCTACGGGCCGGAGGCGTCGGCCTACGCCCGGAGCGTGCTGGAGGGACGCGTCGTCTGCCTGATGCGCGACGTCTCGTGCACCGATTTCTTCGGCAGGCTCCTCGCCTACGTCTGGGTCGACACCGATTCGTCGAACCCCGGCTGTGAGACGTTCCTGAACGGCGACCTCGCGTACCGCGGCTACGCGAACGCGGCGTCGTACCCGCCGGATACGCTGCTCCTCGCATCGTTACAGGCATCGGAGTGCGACGCCTACCGGCATGGACGGGGGATGTGGAGCGCCTGTCCCGGCCTCGCGCCACCCCCCGGATGCGCCCCCTGACAGCGCCCGCAATGCCACAGACAGCGGCCGCCATCCGCTTGTCCGCTTCCATCCGTTGACACGCCGACCAGCCACGTCCTAGTGAGGAGCTTTATTCGGCAAGCGACTCCTCTTGACGCTGGTCGCATTGCCGGTTAACATAGTATTACCCCTCCCCCGTGGGTAGGGAGAGGCCGCGGACGGGGTACGACCGTCGCAGGGGTCCAGCCCGGGCGCGGCGGACAACATCAGAGGCAGCGAAGGAGGCCGGGCATGCAGGACTCGGTGCGCGAAAAGGCCCTCAAACGGCTCAACTACATCGACGGCCACCTCCACGGCATCGGACGCATGATCAAGGAGGACGCCTACTGCGTCGATATCCTCAAGCAGTCGTTCGCCGTGCGGCGCGCCCTCGAAAAGCTCGAAACGATCATGCTCGAAGGCCACCTGCGCGACTGCGTCGTCCACGGCATACGGGACGGGCGCGAACGCCAGGTGGTCGACGAGCTTCTAGAACTGTACGAACTCGCCAACAGATAGCGGAGGTGGAGATGATGGACGGGTTTAGCTGGGGCATTCTCGGTTTCATGGCGCTCCTCGCCTGCCCCCTGATGATGGGCGGCATGCTGCTCCTTGGCTGGTTCGCCGTCAAGCGGACTTCCGACGATGAAGGTCACTCCGGCCACAGGATGGGTTGCCATCAGATGATGCGACGCGGCAGCACGGGTCCCGAGCAAAGAGAGGAGCACTCTCGCATCGCCGATGAGCGCTAAGACCGAACGCACGACCATTCCCATCGAGGGGATGCACTGCGCCTCCTGCGTCCTCCGCGTCGAAGAGTCGCTGCGCGCGGTGCCCGGCGTCTGCGATGTCGCCGTGAACCTGGCGACCGAACAGGCGACCGTCCGCTACGACCCGGCGACGCCCGCCGAGAGCCTGTATCGCGCAATCGAGCGCGCGGGCTACCGTCCGAGGCCGCAGACGCTCGCGACGCCCGAAGCCCAGGCCGAGGCGCGCGCCCGCGAGGAGCGGTCGTTGTGGCGCAAGTTCCTCTTCGCAGGCGTCACCGGCGCCCTCTTGCTCCTGCTGAGCCAGTTTCAGCGCATCCCCCTTCTCTCCGACCTGCCGATGGGCGCGGTCAACGTCGCGTCCTTCCTGCTTGCGACGCCCGTCCAGTTCTGGGCCGGCTGGCAGTTCTACACCGGCGCCTGGGGCCGCGCGCGCCACTTCTCCGCCGACATGAACACGCTCATCGCCGTCGGCACCAGCGCCGCCTACTTCTACAGCGTCTTCGCTACCTTCGCGCCCGGCCTCTTCGAGTCAGCCGATCTCACCGCTGACGTTTACTACGACACCGCCGCCGTGATCATCGCCCTCATCCTCATGGGGCGCCACCTGGAAGCGAAGGCGAAGGGACGCACCTCGGCCGCTATCAGGCGCCTCATCGGCCTCCAGGCGAGGACCGCCCGCGTCCTGCGTAACGGACAGGAGACGGACGTCCCGGTCGAAGACGTCATCGTCGGCGACATCGTCGTCGTCCGGCCGGGCGAGAAGATACCGGTGGACGGCGTCGTGCTCGAAGGACGCTCCGCCGTCGACGAGTCGATGATCACCGGCGAGAGCATTCCCGTGGAGAAGAACGCCGGCGACGAGGTCATCGGCGCGACGATAAACAAGACGGGGAGCTTCCGCTTTCGCGCCGAGCGCGTGGGGAAGGACAGTGTCCTGGCGCAGATCGTTCACCTCGTTGAAGAGGCGCAGGGCTCGAAGGCGCCCATCCAGCGCCTCGCCGACGTGGTGGCGGGCTACTTCGTCCCCGCCGTGATCGGCGTCGCCGCCGCAACGTTCGTCATCTGGGCCATCTGGGGGCCGGCGCCCGCCCTCACCTTCGCCCTGCTGAACGCAGTGGCCGTGCTGATCATCGCCTGCCCCTGCGCCCTCGGGCTGGCCACTCCCACCGCGATCATGGTCGGCACCGGCAAAGGTGCCGAGAACGGCATACTTATCCGTGGCGGCGAAGCCCTCGAGACCGCCTACAAGATCGACGCCGTCATCCTCGACAAGACGGGCACCGTCACCTCCGGCGCGCCCGCTCTCACCGACATCGTCGCCGGCGACGGCTGGCGCGAAGACGACCTGCTGCGGCTGGCGGCGAGCGTGGAGCGCAGCTCCGAGCACCCGCTGGGCGAAGCGGTCGTCGCGGCGGCGCAGTCGAGGGGCGTCCAGATGGTGGAGGCGCGGGAGTTCGCCGCCCTCCCCGGGCTCGGCGTCCAGGCCGAAGTCGACGGCAGGACGGTGCTGCTGGGCAACCTGAAGCTGATGCGCGAAAGCGGACTCTTGACCAGCGCTTCCACGGATAGCGACGGCATAGAGCGCGCGGGGGAGCGGCTCGCCTCCGAGGGCAAGACATCGATGTTCGTCGCCGTCGATGGGCGGCCCGCCGGCGTCATCGCCGTCGCCGACACGGTGAAACCGGGCGCCGCCGAAGCCGTCGCGCGCATGAAGGCGATGAGCCTCGAGGTGGCGATGCTCACCGGCGACAACCGGCAGACCGCGGAAGCGGTCGCCCGCCAGGTGGGGGTCGACCGCGTGCTGGCGGAGGTGCTGCCGCAGGACAAGGCGCGCGAGGTGCGGCGCCTGCAGGACGAGGGCAAGCTCGTGGCAATGGTCGGCGACGGCATAAACGACGCCCCCGCCCTCGCTCAGGCGGATGTTGGCATCGCCATCGGCACGGGGACGGACGTCGCCCTCGAAGCGTCGGATATCACCCTCATACGCGGCGACCTGGCGGGCGTCCCGACGGCGCTAGCGCTGAGCCAGCGCACGATGCAGACCATCAAGCAGAACCTCTTCTGGGCCTTCTTCTACAACATCATCCTCATACCCGTTGCCGCGGGCATCCTTTACCCACTGCTGTCGCGCACGGGCGTGCCGGCGCCGCTGGAGCCCTTCTTCGGCGAGTACGGCTTCCTCAACCCGGTCCTCGCCGCGGGAGCGATGGCACTGAGCTCGGTCTCGGTCATGACGAATTCGTTGCGGCTGAGGGGGTTCCGGTTAGACTCTCATAAACAGTAGACTAGTAAACAAGGAGAGGGCGGCAATCGTCCGATGAGCCCGCAGTTGCTGCCCGTTTTTCGCCATGAGAACGTCGATTCCGCTCGTGCGGCTAATGGGGGTGCCCATCCGCCTGAACCTGTCGTGGTTCATCACTTTCGGCTTTGTCATCCTGCTGCTGTCGAGCCAGGTGTACCCGGAGTGGCTGCCTGGCGTAAGCGCGCCCGTTCACTGGCTGCTGGGTGTTGCCAGCGGACTCCTGTTCTTCGCCTGCATCCTCCTCCACGAGCTCGCTCACAGCCTTGTGGCGCGCGCCTACGGCATTCCCGTCAAAGGCATAACGCTCTTCGTCTTCGGCGGCGTGGCGCAGATAAGCAAAGAGGCGGGCAGGCCGCTGGTCGAGTTTCTGATGGCGCTCGCCGGCCCGGCGATGAGCATGGCGCTGGCAGCCGTCTTCCTGGGCACGGGCCTGCTCATCGGCCTGGAAGGCGAAAAGCCTTTCACCGTTATGTGGGAGTGGCTGTTGCTGATGAACGTGGGCGTCGCCCTGTTCAACATGGCGCCCGGCTTCCCGCTCGACGGTGGCCGCGTGCTTCGTTCCGTCCTCTGGGGCGTTATCGGCGATTACCGGCGCGCTACCTTCTTCGCCTCCTGGTGCGGCCGCATTATGGCCTACGCCCTCATCTTCGTAGGACTCATCTCCATCTTCCGGGCCGGCTGGCTCTCGCCGGGGGCCGGGCTCTGGTTCATGTTCCTCGGCATCTTCCTGGAGGGGGCGGCCCGTCAGAGCTGGCAGCAGACGCAGGTGCTCGACTTCCTCCGGAACCACAAGGCGGCGAACATCATGTCGCGCGACATCACAGCCGTGCCGCCGTGGCTCTCGCTCGATGAAGCGGTGCGGCGGAACGGCGAGAATCTTGCCTCGATGTGCCTCTTTGTGACCGAGAACGAGCGGGTGGTCGGCATCCTCTGCCAGGAGCAGCTCCGGCGAGTGCCGCGCGACCGCTGGCAAGAGGTCACGGTCCGGGCGGCCATGAAGCCCTCGGAGGAGGTCGTGACCGTCGACCGGTGGGCGGACTGCGCCGCCATGGTGCAACTGATAGATGCGGAGGAGCAACGACACCTGCCGGTGGTGGAGCAGGGACGCCTGGTGGCCGTGGTCAGCCGGGAGGCGATATTGCGGCTGCTGCTGGCGAAGCGCGTCCTTCGCTGACGGCATTGGATAGACAAATGCCGCGTCCTTCAGGGCGCGGTCCCGTAAAGTCCGGGCGACGACGTGTGGTTCATGACCCCCCGGATCGCAGCGCCACAAGGCCGAAGGCGTCATCGTCAGGGGGAGTCGCCGCGGACGGGAGCGCCGCCGTGTCCGTAACCCCCAGAACAGTGGCCGCGATATGGGCCGGCAAGGCGGCGGGAGCAGCGAGCCGCATCCTGCGCAGGGGCGGCGGCACCGCTCTCCCCGGCCTCGTCGCCGAGAGGCTCGACCCGCGCCTCGTCGAGCGCCTCGGCGGACAGCTCGGGCTGGGCTCCGTCATCGTCACCGGCACCAACGGCAAGACGACGACCGCCCACATGCTGAGCAGCGTCGCGCGCGCCGCCGGGTACCGCCCTCTGCACAACCGCACCGGCTCCAACCTCATGCGCGGCATCGCCACCGCCCTTCTCGCAGACGCGGGCCTCGCCGGTTCGCTCCCCGACGCCGACAAACGGTTGGGCGTGTTCGAGGTCGATGAGGCGACGCTTCCACAGGCCGTCGCTGCCCTCTCCCCGCGCGCGCTCGTCTTCACCAATCTCTTCCGCGACCAGCTCGACCGCTACGGCGAGGTCGATTCCATTGCCGCCCGCTGGCGCGCCACCCTCAAGGCGGCGCCGCCGTCGACCACCGTCGTCCTCAACTCCGACGACCCGTCCGTCGCCGCGCTGGAGGCCGTGGCGCGTGGCCCCGTGCTGCTGTACGGCGTCGAAGACGCGGCCGCCGCCCTCTCCGAGCCGGAGCACGCCGCGGACTCCCGCTGGTGCGCCGGATGCGGCCTCGAGTACCAGTACGAGATGGTGTTCTACGGTCACATCGGCCACTGGCGCTGCCCCGGCTGCAGCCTCCTCCGGCGCGAACCCGAAGTGCGCGCGGAAAGCGTCCGCTTCGACCCCGCGGGCGAGACCACGCTCGAAGCCGCGACGCCGGCCGGCCGCGCGACCCTCGTCTTCAAGCTGGGCGGACTCTACAACGTTTACAATGCCCTCGGCGCCGTCGCCGCCGCCCTCGCCCTCCACCTCCCCCTCGACGCCGTCGAAAAGGGGATCGCTCAGGTGGCCGCCGCCTTCGGCCGTCAGGAGCGCTTCGAAGTCGACGGCAGGCAGGTGCAGGTGCTGCTGGCCAAGAACCCGACGGGACTCAACCAGGTGCTGCGCATGCTGGCGGCGCTTCCCGGCGGCAAGCACGTCCTCCTTCTCCTGAACGATGACATCGCCGACGGCCGCGACGTCTCCTGGATATGGGACGCCGACTTCGAGCTGATGACGGCGGATACGGTCTGGACGGTCGCATCAGGAAGACGGGCGGAAGACCTGGCGCTGCGCCTGAAATACGCCGGCCTCCCGCACGACCTGCCGGTGGTGAAGGACGCGGAGGACGCGCTCGACCTGGCCCTCAGGGAGATGACACCGAAAGATACCCTGTACGTGATACCCACGTACACGGCGATGCTGGAGGTGCGCGAAATCCTGGCAAAGCGGGGCCGGACCGGCCACTACTGGGAGGAAAACGGGTGAAGCTCTACGTCGCGCACCTCTACCCCCGGCTGATGAACCTCTACGGCGATCGCGGCAACATGATCTGCCTGCGCCATCGCTGCCGGGAGCGAAGGATCGATCTGGAGGTCGACGAGCTGGACCTGGGGGACCGGCTCGACCCGAAGCGGTACGACCTCATCTTCATGGGCGGCGGGCAGGACCGCGAACAGCGACGGGTCGCGCCCGACCTGCTTAACGTGAAGGGGGAAGCGATACGCGAGGCCGTCGAAGAGGGAGTGACAGCGCTCGCCGTCTGCGGCGGCTACCAGTTGTTTGCCCGCTACTATCACCCGGCAAGCGGCGACGACCTGCCCGGCCTGGGCATCTTCGACGCCTGGACGGAGCACCCGGGCGAGGACGCCCCCCGCTGCATCGGCAACGTGGTAGCGGAATGGCGGGGCGGGACGCTCGTCGGCTTCGAGAACCACGGCGGACGCACCTACCTGGGCGCGGGCGCCGAGCCGCTGGCGCGCGTGAGGGTGGGGTTCGGGAACAACGGCGAAGACGGGACGGAAGGGGCGGTATACAAGAACGCGCACGGCACCTATCTCCACGGCTCGCTCCTGCCCAAGAACCCGCGCTTCGCCGACCACCTGCTGCTGCTGGCGCTCAGGCGGCGTCACGGCGAGGTGGAGCTTGCGCCCCTGGACGATTGTCTGGAGGAGGCCGCGCACGCAGCGGCGGTGCGGGTGGCTTCAGCGCGGCGATAGGGCGTGAGGCCCGGATGCGCGTTGCTTCTAGGGGAAGAGCAGAGTCAGCAGCCAGCCGAGGCCGAAGCAGACGGGGAACGTAAGTATCCACGCCATCACGATGTTCTGGGCGATCCCCCAGCGCACCGCCGAAAGCCGTCTCGTGGCGCCCACGCCCATAATCGCCGAGCCGATGGTGTGCGTTGTGCTCAAGGGAATGCCGAAGCGGGCGCTTACCGTAATCGTCAGGGCGGCGGACGTCTCGGCTGCGAAGCCGTGCACGGGCTGGAGGCTGGTGAGCCGCATGCCGAGTGTGCGGATGATGCGCCAGCCGCCGAGGGCCGTGCTCAGTCCCATCACCGTCGCGGCCAGCAGGATGACCCAGATGGGCACGGTGAATTCCCTATCGTAGTAGATAGCGAGGGCCATCGCCATCACGCCCATGGCCTTTTGGCCGTCGGCGGTGCCGTGGCTCCAGGCCATGAACGCGGCGGAGAAGATCTGCATCGGGCCGAAGATGCGCCGCGCCAGCCATGAGCTCGACCGGCGGAGCAGCCAGAGAAGGAGGGTCATCATCAGGAAGCCTCCGAGCGCGCCCGCTATCACAGCTGCGCCGAGACCGGTGAACACCTTCTGCCAGCCGCTCCATAGCAGCGCGTCGACTCCCGCCGTCGCCATGCCCGCGCCGGCGATGGCGGCAACGAGGCCGTGGCTCTCGCTCGTGGGGAGACCGAAGTACCAGGCGAAAGTGCTCCAGATGACAACCGCGAGCGCCGACGCCGCCACCGTCTCCAGCGTCACGACCTGGATGTCCACGATCCCCGAGCCGATGGTCGCCGCTACGGCCGTCCCCGAGAGGGCGCCGACAAGGTTGAAGACCGCGGCCATAGCCACAGCCGCGATGGGATGGAGGACGCGGGTCGAGACTACGGTCGCGATGGCGTTGGGCGCGTCCGTCCAGCCGTTCACGGCCTCGAACAGCATGATTATTACCATCGTGAAGACGAGGAAGCCAAAGGTATCAGTCACAACGCTCTTTCCTTAAACATGGACCGGACGTAAGAAAGGAGCCTCACCGGCTCCTCTTCCCCCCGTCCGCTGTTGCTTGTCTAAGCATGCCTCAACACAATCCCCTCGAGGACGTTGGCGACGTCCTCGGCGCGGTCTGTCGCCTCTTCGAGCTGGTCATATATCTCGCGCCACTTGATGATCTCGACCGGCGTGACCTCGTCCTCGAACAGTTCGGCGGTGGCCTTGCGAAAGATATCGTCGGCCACGTTTTCCAGCCGGTTGATTTCGACGCAGTAGGGCAGGATCTCCCGGAGTCCGCCCCGCTTGCCCAGCCGGTTGATCGCCTGCTCCACGTTGACCGCCATCAGCCGGATAATGTCCGCCATATCGACGGCACGTTGCGTCGGCTCCTTGATATTGTAGAGGCACATCGCCATGCCCGCGCCCTCGACGAAGTCCATCACGTCGTCCATCCGCTCGGCGAGCAGGGCGATATCCTCCCTCTCGATCGGGGTGACGAATGTCTTGTGCAGCAGTCTGACGATCGAGTGGGTGATGTTGTCGCCGTTGTGCTCCAGCTCCGCGAGGTGACCGGTCTTCATCTCGACGTTCTGGAAGTGCTGCATGAGGTCGACGAGCGCTTCCGCGGCCACGAGCAGGTTCCTAGCGCTGTCGTGGAGCAGTTCGTAGAAGCGTTCGTTCCGGGGAATGAAGGGGATTCTAGGCATGGCCTTCGTCACGAAACTAGCACAGCGGGGACATCAAGTCAACCGCGCGAGGTCGCCGGTAACGTTGTCTTTTCCGGCGCGACCGCCTCTGCTATACTCTCCGCGGGTGAGATGAATTCCTGACGACCCCAACACTGAGAAAGGAGAACCCCCGACGGCGTCGGGGTAAATTATGCCAGCGCTCGTAGTCATCGGCGGCCAGTGGGGCGACGAGGGGAAGGGCAGGACGATCGACCTCCTGGCGCAGAACGCAAGTATCGTTGCCCGCTATTCGGCCGGGAACAACGCCGGACACACCGTTGTCAACGAGAAGGGGACGTTCCGCCTCCACCTCGTGCCCGCCGGCATCTTCTACTCCGATAAGGTGTGCGTCATCGGCAACGGCGTGGTCATCGACCCCGCGGTGCTCCTGGAGGAGATCGCCGAGCTGCAGTCGAAAGGCGTCAGCACCAAGAACCTGTACGTGAGCGACCGCGCCCACGTGACCATGCCTTATCATATCCTCATCGACCGCGCCGACGAGGAGCTGCGGGGGCCCGCCGCCATCGGCACGACGTTCCGCGGCGTCGGCCCCGCCTTCGTCGACAAGGTCGGACGCATCGGCGTGCGCATCGGCGACCTCATCGACCCCGATGCCTTCCGCGAACGCCTCTCCCTCGTCCTGCCCTACAAAAACGCCGTGCTGACAAAGCTCTACGGCCTGGAGCCGCTCGATTTCAAGGAGGTGTACGAGAAGTACAGCGAGTACGGCCAGCGCCTGGCGCCGTTCGTCATCGACACGGCGGTGGTGGTGCAGGACGCCCTCGCCCGCGGCGACACCGTCCTCCTCGAAGGGGCGCAGGGCAGCTTGCTCGACCTCGACGCCGGCACCTACGAATACGTCACGTCGTCCGTGCCGTCGTCGACGGCGGCTGGCGCCGCGCTCGGCATCGGCATCGGGCCGACGCAGATAGCGCGCGTGGTCGCCGTCTACAAGGCGTACACGACGCGCGTGGGAAACGGCCCCATGCCCACGGAGCTCAAGGACGAGACGGGCGAGGAGCTGCGCGAGAAAGGGCAGGAGTACGGCGCCACTACCGGCCGGCCGCGGCGCTGCGGCTGGTTCGACGCCGTGGCCGCGCGTTACACGGCCCGCCTGAACGGCATCGACGCCGCGGTCATCACCCGCCTCGACGTCCTCGACACGTTTGCCTCCATCAAGGTCTGCACCAGCTACCACATCGACGGCACGCCGGTCGAGACGTTCCCGGCGCGGACGCGGGAGTTGGAGCGCTGCGAGACGATCTACGAGGAGATGCCGGGGTGGCAGGAGCCGACGACGGATGTGCGGCGGTTCCAGGACCTACCGCGTCGGGCGCGCGACTACGTGAAGCGGCTGGAGAGCCTGCTGGGGTGCCCGGTAGCGATCGTGTCCGTAGGGCCGGAGCGCGACCAGGCCATCATCGTCAAACCCATCCTGTAGGGGCAAAGCCGGAACCCGTGGGGCTGGTTGGATACAAAGCCCCGACCGTACCGGATGTGGGCGGACTGGCAGGGTATAGAGCCCCGCCTTGCTCAGTCGGGTCGGTCAGGGACAAGCGACTGTGGCGGTCTGGTGAAATGTAGCGGAGGGCTTTAGCCCTTCACTTCGTTTTTTCGAGCGGCCTTATCGACAGGATTCCGCTTGTCGGCTAGGCCTTTTGGGCGACGACCTGGAGCCAGTTCCGAGTTACGTAGCTCAACTGCATGTCACGGAACGCGTCCGCAGCCGCCCGCTTCAGGCAATCGACGGCGACGGCCAGCGGCACCCCCGGCAGGGCGCCCTTCGCAAACAGCTCGTACTGGCTGATGTCCTCGAACCCCTCCAGCGGCAGCGGCACAGGGCACAGCTCTATGTGACGCAGCGCGAACCCCTCTTCCTCCAGCAGCGTCCGGTACTCCTCGGGCGAGAGCTGCTTGCGCGCCTGCGTCTTCTCTTCCTTCTCGCGCCGCACCTCGGGGTAATCGTCGCGGAGGATGCGCAGCGCCCGACGCACCCAGTTGAGGTAAAAGGGGAACGTATCTTCCGGCTGGGCGCCCTCGAAGAAGGCGCTGTTGAAGGCGAAGAGACCGCGCTCCCGCAGACTCGCCGACACCTCGCGCATCACGCGCCGCTTGTCCTCAACGAGATGGATGGCGTTGCAGAAGACGACGGCATCCGCCGTCCGCTTGACGAGACGCGACAGGCTCTCCGCCTGCCCGCTCACAAAGCGCACCACCGCGCCCCAGCGCTCCTGGAGGTCGCGGCGCGCTATCTCCAGCGCCGAGGGCGAAGGGTCGACGGCAAGCACCTCGCCGTCTTCCGGGCGCATCTCCTCCAGTATCAGCTCCGTCACCGCCCCCGTGCCGCAGCCGAGGTCGACGACCTGCTGGGAGGAGCGCAGCGAGCACAACTCAACGAGACGGCGGTTCATGGCCACGTAGAAGGGGTGGCGGGCAAACCGCTTAAGGGAGAAGTCGTCCAGCGTCATTTGAGGCGTCCTTACCCTGGTATCGCCAGGTCGATCCTCTGGCGGCGGACCTCCGCCATTATCTTCTCGGCGGCCGCCTCCGTCGGCTCGCAGAGGGGCAGCCGCACGCCGCCGACTCCGAACCCGATCTGGTTCAGCGCGTACTTGATGGGGATCGGGTTGCTGGCGGCGGTCATCAGCGTCGACATGAGCGGGAGCAGGCGCCGGTGTATCTCTGCCGCTTCCCCCACCTGTCCCGCCAGGAACTTCTCGATTATCTCCCGCATCTGCAGGCCGACGAGGTGCGAGACGACGCAGATGACGCCGTACCCGCCGACCGAAAGTATGGGCAGCGTGTCGGAGTCGTTGCCGCTCCAGATGCGAAAGCCCTCACGCGAGCCGGCGATTATGCGCGCGATCTGCTCCAGGTCTCCGCTCGCCTCCTTTACGCCGACAATGTTCGGGATGTGCGAGAGCCTTATCGCCGTGTCGGCGGTCATGTTGATGCCGGTGCGTCCGGGGATGTTGTAGAGAATGCAGGGAAGGCGAGTAGACTTCGCGAGCACCTGGAAGTGCTGGAAGATCCCCTCCTGCGTGGGCTTGTTGTAGTAGGGCACCGTGAGCAGGAGGCCATCGACGCCCGCTTCTTCGGCCTCGCGGCAAAGCTCCTCGCTCTCGGCGGTGTTGTAGTTGCCCGTGCCCGCGACTACGGCGCCGGCCTCGCCCACGGCCTGTTTGACTTCGCGGTAGAGGCGGACCTTCTCGTCGTGCGTAAGCGTCGGCACCTCACCGGTCGTGCCGGTGACGACCACGCCGTCGCTGCCGGCGCGGAGCAGCGCCAGCGCAAGCTGCTGCGCCTGACGATAATCGACCGATCCGTCCGGCTTGAAAGGGGTGACCATGGCCGTAAGCAAGCGGCCGATCTCTGCCATAGCGAATACCTCCCCTGCCTGGCTAGACGAGGTTCCGGTTGATGACCTCTTCAGCTATCTGAATAGCGTTAAGCGCCGCTCCCTTGCGCAGGTTGTCGGAGACGACCCACATGGCGATCCCGTTGGGGTGCGAGGCGTCCTGGCGTATCCTGCCCACGAACACGTCGTCCTGGCCGGCGGCGGACCACGGCTGCGGGTAGAGATTGACGGAAGTCTCGTCCTGCACGGTGACCCCCGGCGCCTCGGCGAGGATATCGCGCACTTCGTCCGCACTCATGGGCCGCGTCAGCTCGACGTGCACGGCGGCGCTGTGCGAGACGAGCACGGGCACGCGGACGCAGGTGGCGGAGACGGCGATCGAGTCGTCGTGCATGATCTTGCGCGTCTCGTTCACCATCTTCCACTCTTCTTTGGTGTAACCGTTGTCAAGGAAGACGTCGATGTGGGGCAGCAGGTTGAACGCGATCTGGTGCGGGTAGACGTGCGGCAGCGTGTCCTTTCCATCGAGGACCTGCGCCGTTTGCGTGTTGAGCTCGTCGACGGCGGCCTTGCCTGTGCCGGAGACGGACTGGTAGGTGTCGGCGATGACGCGTTTGACGGGGTTCACGCGATGGATGGGCCAGAGGCACATCACAATGGGGGTCGTCGAGCAGTTGGGGATCGAGATGATGCCCTGGTGCCAGTCCACGTCGTCGGCGTTGATCTCGGGCACGACGAGGGGGACTTTGGGGTCCATGCGCCACGCCGAGCTGTCGTCGATCGCTATGGCGCCCGCCTGGGCAGCGAGGGGACAGTACTGCCGCGAGGCCTCGCCGCTGGCGGAGATGAAGACGAAGTCGGCGCCGGCAAAGGAGTCATTCGTGGTAATCTCGACCTCGATCTCCCTCTCGCCGACGAGGATCTTGCGCCCGGCGGAGCGCTGAGTGGCGAGAAGCCGCAGCGACTTCACGGGGAAGTGCCGTCGCACCATTATGTCGAGGAACACGCGGCCCACCATGCCCGTGGCCCCGACCACCGTCACGTTGTATTGCTTGTTAGGCGCCATCTATCCTCATCTCCACGCTTCGGTTTTCGCTTCGCTGCGGCGGTACAACCATGAATGATATCGTAGCGGCTGCGACAGGTTCAACCCTACTTCCCCCTCGACCCTCGTCTGAAGGCGGGAGCATGAGTTTGCCGGCCTGGCCTCCAGGCAGGACAAACAAGAAATGCTCCGGGGAAAGCCCGCAGCCCGTCACTGGAGGGCGCCGGGACCGCCCGCGGAAGGACAGACTTCTAGACGAGGCCGATGAGGGCGTCGAGGCCGCGCACCATCTCGCTGCGGTTCATGACCTCTTTGATGGCGAGAAGGATTCCCGGCATGAAGGAGTCGCGGCCCGTGGAGTCGTGGCGGATGATGAGCGTCTGCCCCTTGCCGCCGAAGATGACCTCCTGGTGCGCTACCAGCCCCGGCAGACGCACGCTGTGGATGCTGACGCCGTCGAGGGCGCCGCCGCGTGTTCCCGCCACCGTCTCCTTCTTCGTCGGCGGAAGCTCGAAGGGACGGCCGCGCGCCGCCACCATCGCCTGCGCCGTCGCAATCGACGTGCCGGAAGGGGCGTCCGCCTTCTGGTCGTGGTGGAGCTCGATGATCTCAACGTTGTCGAAGTACTTCGCCGCGACTCTGGCAAGATGCATCATCAGCACGGCGCCGATAGCGAAGTTGGAAGCGACGACGGCCCCCAACTGCTTCTCGCGGCAAGAGCCTTCGAGGTCTTTCAGCAGATCGCTTGAAAGCCCCGTCGTGCCGATGACGAGACGGGCGTTCGCTTCCAGCGCCGCCTTCACAACGTGCGGCGTCCATTCCGCGTTCGAGAAGTCGACGACGA
The DNA here is from genome assembly GCA_030018455.1 of Dehalococcoidia bacterium. Classification (NCBI taxonomy): domain Bacteria; kingdom Bacillati; phylum Chloroflexota; class Dehalococcoidia; species Dehalococcoidia bacterium. Next base: position 287,550 of record JASEFU010000003.1, on the reverse strand, counting down.
CGTCCGGCCGGGCGCGGGCAAGGAGCGCCTGTGGCTCCTTGTCGAGGTGGACGAGGCCCGAGCCGTCGGGCAGCGAGAGGTACTCCTCGGCGGAGAACTTCTCGAGCACACCGACCGGCTCCAGATCCGGGTCATTGCAGACCGCCGCCAGTATCTCCTTGCCCATCTTCCCCATGCCGCTTACGACGACTCGTATCTTTTCCACGGTCTCTCCTTTTCGGTTCGCCGCCCCCGCCGGCTACCATCGCCTGCCGAACGGCGGCTTCGGCGGGCCGCCGGGGCCCTCGGGACGCTGCTCGGGGCGTCGCTGCCCGAACGGGCGGCGCGAGCGCTGGCCGCCATCAGGACCGCGGGGCTGTCCGCCGTCCGGACCGCGCCGCTGACCGCCCTGGGGACGGCCGCCGCCGACTCGCCTTCGGGGAGCGCCGCCGCGGTCGCGGGGGCTTCCGCCTCCGGGCACGGGGGCCCTTTCTCCCTCCGCGCGCTCGCCCGGCGCGGTCCCTTCCAGCACCGCGCGCCGCGACAGGTTGATGCGTCCCATGTTGTCGATCTCCGTTACCATCACCATAATCTCGTCGCCGATCTGGACCACATCCTCTACGCTCGGAACGCGGTAGTCCGCGAGCTCGGATATGCGGACGAGCCCCTCCTTGCCGGGCATGATCTCGACGAAAGCGCCGAAGTTGGTGATGCGGGTCACCTTGCCGTTATAGATTGCGCCCACCTCCGCTTCCTTGGTCAGCCCCTGGATGATCTCGATGGCGCGGTTTGCCATCTCCTCGCTGGTCGAGCCGATGAGCACCGTGCCGTCTTCTTCGATGTCGATGGTGCACTTCGTCTCTTCGGTGATGGAGCGGATGACGCGGCCGCCGGGGCCGATAACGGTGCCGATCTTCTTCTGGGGTATCTGGATGCGGTACATCCGCGGGGCGTAGCGCGACAGCTCGGGCCGGGACTCTGCGATCGTCTCCCGCATTTTGTCGAGGATCGTGAGCCGCGCCTGCCGTGCCTGGTCCAGCGCTTCGCCCATGATCTCGACGGTGATCCCTTTTATCTTGATGTCCATCTGAAGGGCGGTGATGCCGGCGGCAGTGCCCGCGACCTTGAAGTCCATATCGCCCATGGCGTCTTCCAGGCCGGCGATGTCGGTGAGCACGGCGTGCCTGCCGTCTTCGCCCATCATGAGGCCCATGGCGATCCCGGCGACCGGCGCTTTGATGGGGACGCCTGCGTCCATGAGGGAAAGGGTACCGCCGCAAACGCTCGCCATCGATGTGCTGCCGTTGCTCGAGAGCACTTCGGTGACCAGGCGGATTGTATAGGGGAACTCCTCCTCGCTGGGGATAACGGGCTCGATGGCGCGCTCGGCGAGGGCGCCGTGCCCGACGTCGCGCCGGCTGGGCGAGCCCAGTCGCCGCACTTCCCCCACCGAGAAGGGCGGGAAGTTGTAGTGGTGCAGGAAGCGCTTCGTCTCTTCAGGCGAGAGGGTATCCAGGCGCTGCTCTTCTCCCGCCGAGCCGAGGGTGGCGATGGTCAGGACCTGGGTGGCGCCGCGGCTGAACAGACCGGAGCCGTGCGTGCGCGGCAGGATGCCCACTTCCGCGCTCAACGGGCGGATATCGGTGAGGCCTCTTCCGTCGGGCCGCACTCCCTTGTCCAGGATCTCGCGCCTTATCTCTTGTTTCACGCGGTCCTGGAATGCGGTGAGGATCTGCTCGGCGGCGTAGGTCTCTCCCAGCCGCTCCAGCAACTCCTCGCGGCGCTCCCCGAGGGCGCGCTCGCGCTCCTCCTTGTTCACCGCCGCGAATATCTCGGCGAGTTTGCCCTCCACGAAGCCGGCGACCGCCTGGCGGACTCCCTCCTCGACCTGCACCAGGATGGGTGTCCTCTTGGGACGGCCAACATCGGCGACGATTTCGTCCTGGAGAGCGATGAGTTCGAGGTTGGCCTCGTGCCCAAAGCGTATTGCGCCCAGTATCGTCTCCTCGGAGACTTCCGTCGCGCCCGCCTCCACCATGACGACGGCATCGCGGACGCTGGAGACAACGAGGTCGAGCGTGCTTTCCTTCAGTTGGGCGTACGTTGGGTTGAGCACGTACTCGCCGTTGACGTAGCCGACGCGCGATGCGCTGACGGGGCCTTCGAAGGGGATATCCGAGATGGAGAGCGCCGTAGACGAGCCCAGGGTCCCCAGGACGTCGGGGTCGTTCTCCTGGTCGGCGGAGAGGACGGTTACGACGATCTGCACGTCGTTGCGCATACCCTTGGGGAAGAGAGGACGCAGCGCGCGATCGGTGAGGCGCGCGGCGATGACGGCCTCCGTTGTCGGGCGACCCTCGCGACGGAAAAAGCTGCCGGGTATCTTGCCGGCAGCGTACAGTCGCTCTTCGTAGTCGACGGTGAGGGGGAAGAAGTCGATCCCCTCACGCGGCTGGTCGCTCATGCAGGCGGTGACCAGCACGACCGTTTCGCCGTACTGGATAGTGACGGCGCCGTCCGCTTGCTCCGCCACCTTCCCGATCTCGACGATCAGGGGACGGCCGGCCAGGGTTCTTTCATACTTGCGTGACATTAATAACCTCCATAAGTCCCTACCATGGGACTGTCACATCTTCTTCAAAATTATTGCCGGTTGCTTCAACTTCGGAAGGACTCAAACTCCATCACAGGGCCCAGCTTACCCCGCGGGGAAACGGGGCAAACTGCATCAACAGGTGGGACCGCCGAGGAAGCCGTTCGAACGTATCGAGGTTCTATCTTCTTCTTCTCTACACATTAAAGAAAGGCTCCGCAGAGGGATGCTACTTGCGGAGGCCAAGTTTGGAGATGATGGAGCGGTAGCGTTGCACGTCCTTCTTGTTGAGGTACGCCAACTGTCTCCTTCTCTGTCCGACCATCTTCAGCAGGCCGCGTTGCGAGTGGTAGTCGTGCTTGTGAACCCTCAAATGCTCAGTGAGCTGGTTGATCCGTTTTGTGAGGAGGGCTATTTGCACTTCAGCGGAGCCTGTGTCTTCGGCATGTGTGCCGTGTTCCGCGATGAGCCCCTGCTTCTCTTCCTTCGCGAGCATCCCTTCGATAACCACCTTCTATCTTACGGAGATTGTACCATCACCTGTCCGGCTGCGCAACGACCCGGCCAGCAATGCACACCGAAGGCGCGTATGATATCCTTTAGTAAGTCCCCACCGACTTCCTTTTTAGGGAGAGAAAGGGAAAGCGGGGTTCGCGATGAGAAAGGTGGCTGTTGTCACCGACAGCGCCGCCTCGATCCCTCCGGCGCTGGCCGCCGAATACGAGATCGAGGTAGTGCCGCTCAACCTCGTGCTGGAGGACCGTTCCTACCCCGACAGCGTCGACGGCAATACGCAGGAGTTTTACCGCTCCCTCAAGTCGGCGCGCCATCTTCCCACCACCGCCGGCGCTTCCCCCGGGGCGCACATGGAGGCTTTCCGGCGGGCAAGCGCGCGGACGGGCTCCGTTCTGTACGTCAGCATCTCTTCGCAGTTCAGCGGCACCCACGCCTCGGCCATCACGGCCGCCGAGACGCTCAGGAGCGAGAACCCCCGCCTGCAGATCGAGGTGATCGATTCGGGGACGGCGGCGATGGCGGAAGGGTTCGTCGCCCTCGAAGCGGCGCGCGTCGCCGCAGAAGGCGCCGACCTGCCGGCCGTCGTCGCGCGCGCACGGGGGGTCATGCCGCGCGTGGGCATCGTCGCCATAATCGACACGCTCGAATACCTGGCCAGGGGCGGGCGCGTCCCGAAGGTCCAGGCCTGGGCAAGCGCGCTCCTAAGCGTGAAACCGATCCTTGAGCTGCGACAGGAGGAGGTGCGCCTGCTCACGCGCACGCGGACGAAGCAACGCGCCGTTCCCCAGCTTATCCCCGTCCTGGAGCAACGGGGCTACCGGGGAGAAAAGCTCCATCTCTGTGTGCAGCACACAAATGCCCCCGAGGAGGCAAGGGAGCTGATGGAGGAGGCGCGGGAGCGCCTGCAACCCGGCGAGCTCCTGATGAGCGAGTTCACGCTGGTGATGGGCGCGCACATCGGGCCCGGGATGCTCGCGCTTACGTACTACATGGAACCCTGACCGCTCTCCGCCCCCGTCACCATCCCCATGACCGAGCGTGACTCACTCCAGACCGACGTAGATGTCATCCTTGCCGCGCTGGGACCCCGTCTCCCCCGAAGACGCCGCCCGGCCCTCGTCCTCATCGTCGGCCTGCCGGGGACGGGGAAGTCATCCTTCGCGGCTCAGCTAGCGGCTCGCACGCGCCTCGTCATCCTCGAAAGCGACGCGCTGCGGAGACTGATCTTCCCCAACCCCAGGTACTCCGCGGCCGAGAGCAGCCGGCTGTTCGCCGCCGTCCACGCCGCCATCGACCGCCTGCTCGCGAAAGGGACCCCCTGCCTTCTCGACGCAACGAACCTGACTGAGGCGCACCGACAGCCTCTATACGACATCGCCGACGCGCGGGGCGCGAAGCTTGTCATCGTCGAAGTTGTCGCGCCGAGGCAGGTCGTTCATCAGCGGCTGAAAGATCGGGTGCGGCAGGGCTCAGCCAACTCCGAAGCCGACATCCTTGTCTACGAAAGGATGCGGCGCCAGCGAGAGGAAATCTCGCGGGAGCACATCGTGGTCGACACGTCGCAAGACGTGGCGCCGGCGGTCGAAGAGGCGGCCCGGGCGGTCGAGGACCCTTGAATCGACAGGCTGGTAAGAGGGGGTCAGGTCGCGCAGGCGTTAACGGGCGTCTTCAGTCCCAGCAGCCGCCCTATAGCTGAGTACCCCCAGCACTGCATGGCGAGAGCGCCTGCGAGCCCCAGGAGAGCGACGGCCACTCCGACGGGGGCGTCGAAGATGTAGTGGTTGCCCGTGCTGACCACGGCGAAGAACTGGGAGATCGGCAACAGCACGGCAGCGACCCAGAGCAGCTTGTTGCGGGTGGCGGCGATGACGCCGATGGCCAGCAGGACAGGCCAGCCAACGTGCAGGCTGGGCACCGCCGCATACGGGTTAACGAACGGCTGCGCCTGCTGCGCCTGGTAGCTCAGGTGGCTGTAGACGGCCATCGTGTCGACGAAGCCGAACTCAGGCAGGAAGCGCGGCGGCGCCACCGGGAACAGGTGATAGATGATGAGCGCTATCCCTCCCGAAAGGAGCATGGCGTCGCGGGTGAGGGTGTACTGGCGCCGGTGCCGGAAATAAAGCCACAGCCCGACGACTATTATGAGCGGGAAGTCAAGCCAGAAGTAGATGAAGTTGAACATCGAGACCAAGAACTTACTGCTGAGGATAGCCGTCTGTAGCTCGATCTCCCAGAAAAAGCCCAGCTCGCGCTCGAGGTCGATTATCTGGAAGCCGCGTCCCAGGGCCTCCGCCGTCCTATCGACAACACTGCCGCGAACGACGAAGTAAAGTAGAAAAGCGAGTATCACAAGGGATATCTCGCTTACGTGCCGGAAGATCGGCCTGTCCGCCAGTATTTCGGCAATCCTTCTTGGCGAAACCGGTAGCCGAGAAACTGCCAGCGACATCTCCTTATGCCCTCCGGACCCGGTCTCTCATATACATTGAACCACACGCCCGCCCGTCTTTCAAGCGGGCGATACCAGGCGCCATATGTGTATTCGGCAATACCGGCTCAGGCCTGTTGCCTTCTCAATACCGGCACGTGGAGCCGGTACCCCTGGAGCAGAAACGCTAGCTTGATCGACAGCAGGACGATGAAGGAGCCGGCCAGCATATCGAATATGAAGTGGTTGGCGGTGAGGACAATGGCGAAGAACATGGCGGCGGTGCTGACGACAGCGAAGAGCCTGATCGGCAACGAGCGGTCGACATCGAAGAGGGCGATGCAGATGAGAAGCGCCCAGCCGAAATGCAGACTGGGGACGGCGGCATAGTGGTTGACGAAGAAGCCGGGCTGCATGTCGTAGTTCTCACGGGTCAGGTTGGCCACCGTGTCCACGAAGCCCCACTCCGGCAGCAGGCGCGGCGGAGCCACAGGGAAGAGCCCGTAGCTGAGCAGGCCGATGACGGCGGAGATGAGCAACGCGTTGCGGTAGATGCGGTAGCGCTCGCGGTTGCGAAGGTATATCCAGACGGCGGCGAAGATGAGGACGGGGAGATGCCCCCAGACGTACGTCCAGTTCGCCAGCTTCATCAGGGGAATGCTGTCGACTATCTGTTCCTGCCACTCCAGCTCGACGAATATGCCCAGCCGTTGCTCCAACTGGATCAACTGGTTCGCCCGGCTGAAGGCCTCAGCGGCGCGCTCCGGCAGACCGCCGCGCACGAGGAAGTAGCCTATCATCGCCGCGAACAAGAAGAGAGCTTCGCGCAAGAAGCCCACCATCTCCTGTCTGAAGCCCGTCTGCCTGACTGCTAAGCTCGGCTCAGCTCTCATCGGAGGTAGTCCTGTGCAGCGGCCGGCGCACCCCCTGATTGCCCCTAGGAAAAACTCATCCTAGGATACAATGCAATTATAGCAAATGCCAAAGCCAAAAACATCCTCCAACAAGGAGCGCACCACGATGATAAACGTACAACAGGGCAACGTCGTCGACTCGACGGCGAAGGCGATAGTCATATCCGTGACGCAGGACGGCGCCCTCTCAGGGGCGACAGCCGCGGTCGACCAGGCGCTGGAGGGCGCGATTTCCCAACTCATCGCGGACGGCGAGGTGCGCGGCAAGGAGGGCGAGCTTACGCTAATCCACACTCTGGGACGCATTCCCGCTCCACGCGTCCTCGTGCTCGGTCTGGGGAAAGCGGAGAGCTTCGACCTCACCACGCTGCGGAACGGCTTCGCGGCGGCGGCGCGGCTCCTCCGCAAGGCGGGAGCCAACACCATCGCCACCGTCCCCCTTGCCGCCGGCGGTCTGGGACAGGATACCGCTGCCTCGGCGCAGGCGATTGTTGAAGGAGCAATACTGGGGCTTTACACCTTCTCCCGCCACAAGAAGCGCGACGAAGACGAACGAGAGATCGAGGAGCTAACGATCATCGAATCGGACGCGGCGAAGCTGGAGGCCGTGCGCGCCGGCGCCGAGAAGGGGCGTATCCTCGCCGAGGCGACGAACCGCGCGCGCGACCTCGCGAACGAGCCGGCCAATTACCTGACGCCGACGGAGCTGGCGTCGCAGGCGCGGTCGCTGGCGGAAGAAGTGGGGCTGACGTGCCGGGTGCTCGAACGGAAGGACATGGAAGAGCTGGGCATGAACGCCCTCCTCGGCGTCGCCAAGGGGAGCCACGAGCCGCCCAAGCTGATCGTCGTCGAGTACCGGGGCGCCGGTGAAGGCGCTCCCACGCTCGGCCTCGTGGGCAAGGGGATCACGTTCGACACCGGAGGCATCTCCATCAAGCCGGCGCAGGGGATGCAAGAGATGAAAGGCGACATGGCGGGAGCGGCGGCCGTGATTTCGGCGATGGGCGCCATCGCGCGGCTGAAGCCGAAGGTAAACGTCACCGCCCTCGCGCCCGCCACCGAGAACATGCCGGGCGGCGGCGCCCAGCGCCCGGGCGACGTAGTGCGGGCGATGAACGGCAAGACTATCGAGGTGGTGAACACGGACGCCGAAGGCCGCCTCATCCTCGCCGATGCGCTGGCCTACGCCCGCCGGCTCAACCTCTCGCCGGTGATCGACGTCGCGACCCTCACGGGTGCGATCATCATCGCCCTCGGCCGAGCGACGATGGGGGCGATGACAAACAACGCGGCGCTGCTCGACAGGGTGCGGTCGGCCGCGGCGGCGGCGGGCGAGAAGCTGTGGGAGCTGCCCCTGCTGGACGAATACAAGGAGCACATCAAGAGTGAGGTGGCCGACATCAAGAACGTAGGTAACCGAGAGGCGGGGTCGATTATCGGCGGGCTGTTCCTGAAGGAGTTCATCGAGGACACGCCGTGGGTGCACCTGGACATCGCGGGGGTGGACCTGGTGGAGAAGGAGAAGGGGATTCTGGTGAAGGGGTCGAGCGGTATCCCGGTGCGTACGCTGGTGAACCTGGCCCTCAGCCTCGCGGAGCAGCCGCTAACGTCGGGCGCGGCGCTTGAGTAGAGGCGCGACACGGTCGAATATGCGGTGCGCGACCTCGTACTTGCTAAGCAAGGGCAGCTTCTCGGCCTTTCCCGACTTGTCGATGATCGTCACCTGATTCGTTTCGCTGCCGAACCCAGAGCCCGGCGCCGTAATGTCGTTGGCCACGATGAGGTCCAGCCCCTTGCGCCGGAGCTTGTCGGCCGCGTTCTCCTCGAGCTTCTCGCTCTCGGCCGCGAATCCCACGCGCAGAGGGCCCTTCACCTCTCCCAGGATGTCGGGCGTGCGCACCAGTTCGAGCGACAGCCCTTCCTTCGCGCGCTTGATCTTCTGTTCCGCAGCCGAGGCCGGACGGTAGTCGGCGACGGCGGCCGCCATCACCAGCGCGTCGGCGTCCGCGCACGCGCGCACCACGGCGTCGCGCATCTCCTCCGCCGTCCGCACGGAGACCACCTCAACGCCGTACGGCGCCGGCAGCGAAACGGGCGCGCTCACGATGACGACCTTCGCCCCCCGGTCGCGCGCCGCCTCGGCGACGGCGTAGCCCATCTTGCCGGACGAGTAGTTGCTCACGTAGCGCACCGGATCAATCGGCTCCTGAGTGCCGCCTGCGCTCACCACCACCTTGCGGCCCGCGAGGTCGCCGTTGCGCCCCAGCGTCTGCCGAAGGGCCCCCAGCAGCGTTTCCGTATCGACGAGGCGTCCAGGGCCCCTGCGGCCGGTCGCCAGCCGCCCCTCTTCCGGGCCGACGATAGTCATGCCGCGCTCTCTTAGCAGCGCCAGGTTCGCCTGCGTTGCGGCGTTCTCGTACATCTGCGAGTCCATCGCCGGCGCAAGGAGCACAGGCGCCTTCGTCGCCAGCACCGTCAGGCTGAGGAGGTTATCGGCGAGGCCGTGCGCGATCCGGGCGATGGTTGTGGCGCTCGCGGGCGCGATGAGGACGGCGTCGGCGCGGCGCGAGAGCTCCACGTGGGAGATCTGCAGCTCCGCTTTCACTTCGAAGATATCGGTATACACCTCGCGGCCGGTCAGGCTGTGGAAGGTCATGGGCGTGACGAACTGCTGCGCCGACTCTGTCAGGACCACATCGACTTCCGCCCCCGCCTGCGCGAGCTTGCTTACCAGGTCGGCGGCCTTGTACGCGGCGATGCTGCCCGTGACGCCAACGACGATTCTTCTACCCTTAAGCATGGCTCACCGTCCCGGTCCGCGGTTCGACTCGAAGATAAGATGGAGACCGATCAGCGTGAGGTCGAGGTTTACGACGTCGATCATTTTCGTCTCGCGCGCGATGAGCGGCGCCCAGCCGCCCGTCGCAACCACCTTTGCCGCCGGGTCGAGCTCTTCCTTCATGCGGGCGATGATGCCCTCGACCAGGCCCACGTAGCCGAACACGAGGCCCGACTGCATGGCGCCGACGGTCGTCTTGCCGATGGCGGCGCGGGGTCTCTCGAGCTCGATGCGCGGCAGCTTGGCCGTGCGTTCGAACAGCGCCTGCGCGGAGATGCCGATGCCGGGCGCGATCGCCCCGCCCACGTAATCGCCCTCCTTCGATATGGCGTCAAACACCGTCGCCGTCCCGAAGTCGACCACGATCAGCGGCGGGCCATAGAGCTTGCTTGCGGCCACGGCGTCGACCACGCGGTCGGCGCCCACGTCGCGGGGACTGTCGTACAGGATGCGCACGCCGGTCTTCACCCCCAGGTCTACCGTCAGCGGCGTCACAGAGAAGTAACGGCGCGAGACCTCGTGAAAGACAGGGGTGAGCGAGGGGACGACGCTGGCCAGTATCGCCTCCGTGATGTCCTCGCGCTTGAGGCCCTCCGTTTGCAGCAGGTTCAGCAGCAGGATGGCGTACTCGTCCACCATGTTCTCCACGTCGGTGGCGATGCTCCAGCGCGCGCGAAGGCGGTCGCCGTCGAAGACGCCGATGGTGATCGCGGTGTTTCCTATGTCGAGCGCCAGCAACATATTAGTACTCGAATGGCGAATCTGCCCGCTGAATTATAGTGGACGGCCTTTCCGGGCCGCAACCAAGGGGCCCGATGCGGCGCCGTCTCACGGTGAATGACGCGTCGCCTTCTGCCTCCGGCCTGGGTCGCCGGATCGTTGCGGAAGACCTGGCCCTGAGCGACCTTCTTTGCGTTTTGCGAAAGGGACACATTTTTCTTCGGCAGTAGTCATAAAAGGCTTGACCCTCTTCGCGGCCCGTTGCTATGCTCGCGGCAAGTGGGCCATCCTCCCGTCCGGTCATGGCCGCAGTAAGCGGGGGCTGTCGATCCTCCTTCCACCCTACCCAGACAGCCTGCGGTCAGGGCCACGACCAACCGGTAGACTCACAGCAGTGTTGTTGCGCTGAACGCTATCAGCGTCACTGGGGTATGTCTGTCTCTTTCGCAAGTGAACGCCTGCTGGGCACGGCTGATTGAGGGAGCATCCATGCGGGAAATCAACGCCAGGACCTTGTGGGAGGCAGCGCTCGGGCAGCTCCAGTTGCAGGTGACGCGGCCCAACTATGAGACCTGGCTGAGGAACACCGTAGGTCTCAGTCTGGAAGACGGCGTCCTCACCGTGGGCGCTCCCTCGCAGTTCGCGGTCGAGTGGCTCAGCGCCCGTCTCCAACCGCTGATCGCGAAGGCCATTTCCAGCATCGCCGGCAGGCCGATCCAGCCCGCCTTCATCGTCACCGCGCCGGACCCCCAGGCCGGGATAGACAGCCGTTCCCCCGCCTCCCCCCTTTTTCCCGCCTCCCCCTCCCCTTCGTTCGCAAGGAGCCGGCTCAACCGGCTTTACACCTTCGACACCTTCACCGTTGCCGACTGCAACCGGCTCGCCCACGCGGGAGCCCTTCACGTCACCCAGAACCCCGGCGAGGCCACTCATAACCCGCTCCTCGTCCACGGCAGCAGCGGCCTCGGCAAGACCCACCTCTTGCAGGCCGTCACCCACGAATTCCTGCGAAGCGAACTGAACGCACTCTATGTGACGGCGGAGCAGTTCACTTCCGAGTTCGTGCAGGCAGCGAGACAGCGGCGCATGGACGACTTTCGCGCCCGCTACCGCCACCTGGACGCCCTGCTTGTCGACGACGTCCAGTTCCTCGCCGGCAAGACCCAAACGGAAGAGGAGTTCTTTCATACCTTCAACGACCTCCACGACGCGGGAAAGCAACTGGTGCTCAGTTGCGACAACCCCCCACACGCGCTGGCCCTCTCCGACCGGCTGCGTTCCCGTCTTCACTGGGGGCTCACCGTCGACCTCAAGCCGCCGCCCTTGGCCGCCCGCCTTGCCCTCCTCTCCGCGAAGATCGAGCGCCTTCGCGCCGACGTCTCCCCTGACGCCGTCGACTACCTCGCCCGCATTCCCTGCGCCAACGTCCGCGAGCTGGAGGGAGCTCTTAACCGACTCCTCGCCTACGCCCGCCTCACAATGCAACCCGTCACCCTCGCGCTGGCGAAGGATGCCCTAGAGACCGTGCGGCCCGCCACCGACCGGTCTCCACCCGACCCGGACGCCGTTGTCCAGGCTGTGTCCTCCCATTACGGCGTGCCAGCGCACGCCCTCAAAGGGCCCAGCCGCGCCAAGCGCGTCGCCATCGCCCGGCACGTTGCCATGTACCTGCTCCACCACGATTCCTGCCAACCGCTTGCCCGCATCGGCACGTTGTTCGGCGGCCGCGATCACACCAGCGTCCTCTACGCCTGCCGCAAGATCGAACGCGAGACATCCGTTGTCCCTGAGACAGCGCAGGACATCGCCGCCATCCGCCAGGCCCTTTCCGCGGGCGAACGGTGATCTTCGCACATCGCCTCGTTTGCTCTACGCCTCGCGCCGTCAATAACTCTGTTCTTTACGTGGATTATGCCGCCCTCATTACGTTACCCTCTGTCAGTTCTCCCTCCGACAGTCCCTTTCCTCAGTCCCGCCTCGCCGTTTCTTCACAGCGACATGCCTCTCCTGCTATCGCCAACTCACCCTTTCCGCAGTTCCCCGTGTCAAACACTACTGTCCTTTCCCCATTTCCCATCCCAGGGCACAATGCGGGTAATCCCGTTCCTAGGAGTTGTGAGAGGGGCCGTTATAATAGGGTGCGAGGACGCAGATGATAGACCAGGTACGGATACGAGTGGAAGCCGGCGACGGCGGTGATGGCGTGGTGAGCTTCCGGCGAGAGAAGTACGTGCCCCGCGGCGGCCCTGATGGCGGGGACGGTGGTAACGGGGGGAACGTCGTGCTGGTGGTCGACGCCGGCATGCGAACGCTGTCGGACTTCCGGCACCGGAGAGTCTACAGAGCAGAGCGGGGCGAGAACGGCCAGGGGGGCAACAGGCACGGCAGGAACGGCAGCGATCTGGAGATCCGCGTGCCGCCGGGGACGATCGTACACCGTGTGGAGGGCGAGGACCGATCGCTCCTCGGCGATCTGACAGAGGGGGGCCAGCGGCTGATCGCGGCGCACGGGGGAAAGGGAGGGCGCGGAAACGCGCGCTTCGCGACATCCGTCAACAGGGCGCCGAGGATAGCGGAACGAGGCGAGGAAGGGGAGAAGGCAGACCTCGTCCTCGACCTGAAGCTCATGTCCGACGTGGGGATAACGGGACTGCCGAACGCCGGCAAGTCGACGCTGCTGCAGGCGATATCGTCGGCGCGGCCGAAAGTGGGCGACTACCCGTTTACCACGCTCGAGCCGGTCCTGGGCGCGGTCGATCTGGGATACGACACCATTGTATTCGCCGACATACCGGGTCTCGTTAAGGGCGCCCACGCCGGCCACGGTCTGGGGCTCGAGTTTCTCCGGCACATCGAGCGGACGCTGGTGCTGGTCCACCTCGTCGACGGCAGCAGGCCCGACCCGGCGGAAGATATCGACGCGCTGAACCAGGAGCTAGCGGCGTACAGCCCGGCCCTGGCGTCGAAGCGACAGGTAGTGGCGGTGAACAAGGTCGACCTGCCGGAGGTAAGGGAGCGGCGAGAGTCGATACGGGAAGCGATTCGCGCTAAGGGGTACGACCCGCTGTTCATCTCCGCGATCTCGAAGAAGGGCGTGCGGACGCTGCTCGACAGGGTGGCGGCGCTGCTGGCAGAAGAACGGCGGACGGCGGCGGAAGAGAAAGCACTACCGGTGTTGCGGCCGGCCCCGATAACGCCGCGGTTCGTCATAAGCAGGAAGGACGAGCTTTTCGAGGTGTCGGGGCGTACGGTCGAGAGGGTGGTGCGACGGCTCGGCCTCGAGTCGGAAGAGGCGCGGGCGGAGGTGCGGCGCCGACTACGCCGCATGGGGCTCGGCGCGTCGCTGCGGCGGGCGGGCGTGAAGGCAGGCGACCGCGTCGTCATCGGCGGGACGGAGATGGAGTGGGAAGGGTGAAGCTGGGCATACTCGGCGGCACGTTCGACCCGCCCCACGTCGGGCACCTGTCGCTGGCGCGGGCGGCGCTCGAGCACCTGTCGCTGGACGAGGTGCTGTTCGTGCCGGCGGGGCAGCCGTGGCGGAAGGAGTCGCGCGACATCACGCCGGCGGAGCACCGGCTGGCGATGGTGCGGCTCGCCATCGAGGGGATGGACCGCTTCACGGCGTCCGACATCGAGATCAAGCGGCCGGGCCCGTCGTACATCGTCGACACGCTGGCGGAGCTGCTGGGCGTGCACGGGCCGGAGACGGAGCTGTACCTCATCTTGGGCGAGGACGCGCTGATGGACATGCCGACGTGGAAGGAGCCGCAGCGGATTGTCGCGCTGGCTTGGCTGGCGGTGGCGTTGCGCTCGCGGGCGCGGGAGCTTGACCTGACGGAGGTGGAGGCGGCGATCCCGGGCGTTTCGCGTCGGCTCATCGTGCTGCCGATGTCGTTCGTGGACGTGAGCGCGACGGCGATACGGGCGTGGGCGTCGAAGGGGGCGTCGTTGGAGGGGCTTGTGCCGCCCGCCGTCGAATCCTACATCCGCACGAACGCCCTGTACGTATTAGGCGGGAGCAGTTGACAGAGCGCGGCACGATGTGCTTATCTCAAGTGAATCTCGTAAGAGTTGTGCAAAAGAAGGGCAAGGGGAAAATTGGCGCGGGGCGTTGATCGATTCCGAGGTGAACCGTGGCGTCGACGCTTATTCTTGCCTGCTTACACTGTGGCCGATGCTGCACGTTATGCTGGTACCCATCCGCAGACGGTCGCCTATTGGCATTATGGTGGGGGAAAGCTTGGGCCTGCGCTTCCTGGAAAGGAAAGACGTAGGCCCCTCTCGTATCTCCAACTCGTTGAGATAGCCTTCGTCGCTACGTTCCGGCGCCTGGGCGTGTCCCTTCAGCGCATTCGAAAGGCGAGAGATTATTTGGCCCAAAGGTTTCAGTCGGAATACCCGTTCGCAGAATACCGGCTGGCGACCGAGGGCGTTCACGTGTTGATGGATTTTCAGCAAGTGGAGCCGGACTCAGAACTCCGAAGGCTTATCGTGGCAGATTCAAGTGGTCAGGTGGCTTGGCGCGAGTTGATTGGACAGAGATTGGCTCAGTTCGAGTACGAGGATGAGCTCGCCGTTGTTTGGCACTTGGCGGGGGACGAGTCGCCTGTGACGATTGATCCTAGAGTCGCCTTCGGTGCCCCCACCGTACGGGGGATCCCTACGTGGGTGATCAGGGGGCGATGGGAGGCTGGCGAGGGCATTGAGGAGATCAGATCAGACTTCGCGCTCGAGGAGTGGGAGGTTGAAAGTGCGCTTGCGTTCGAGGGAGCAAAGAAAGCGGCGTGATCCTGTTCTTCGACAGAAGCGTGGGTAAGAGCATCCCGCAGGCTCTGTTGCTTCTAAACGCGCCTGTTGGAGTCGTCTACCACCAGCAGGTGTTCCCTCCAGACGAGAAGGATGACCAATGGCTACCCACAGTCGGTGGTAGGGAGTGGATAGTCATTGGCCAAGACTACAAGTACCATCGCATGCCGAACGAACTAGCTGCCCTGAAGCAACACAAGGTAGGCTGCTTCTATCTGTGGGGTGCCACAGCTCGAAGATGGGAAACCATGAGAGTCTTCGCGAAAGCCTTCGATCGCATCATCGAGGCAGCCGGAACGACCGAGAGGCCCTTTGTCTATCGTGTCAGTAAGCAGGGGCGAATCACAGCGGTTCCGCTGCAATAGGCCGGGAACGGGCTACACGTCCAGGTTGCGGACCTGGGCGGCGTGCGCCTGGATGAACGCTTTCCGCGGCGCTACTTCTTCCCCCATCAGCGCCGTGAATAACTCCTCCGCCTTCATCGCGTCCTCCACCGTCACCTGCAACAGCGTGCGACGCTCCGGGTCCATCGTCGTCTCCCAGAGCTGCTGCGGGTTCATCTCGCCCAGGCCCTTGTAGCGCTGGATGTTCACGTTCTTGCCGTCGTGCACCCGCTTCAGGTAGTCGTCCTTCTCCTTCTCGGAGTAGATCCAGACGTGGTCGCGGCCCTTCGAGATGCGGTACAGCGGCGGCTGCGCGATGTAGAGGTGCCCGAGGCGGATGACATCGGGGATCTGGCGGTAGAAGAAAGTGAGCAGCAGTGTGCGGATGTGCGCGCCGTCGACGTCGGCGTCGGTCATGATGATGACGCGGTGATAGCGCAGTCGGGCGGGGTCGAAGTCTTCGCCGGCGCCGGCGCAGAGGGCGCGGTAGATGGCGGCGATCTCGGCGTGGCCGAATATCTTGTCGGGGCGGGCCTTCTCGACGTTGAGGATCTTGCCCCTGAGCGGCAGTATGGCCTGGAAGCGGCGGTCGCGGCCCTGCTTGGCGGAGCCGCCGGCGGAGTCGCCCTCGACGAGGTAGAGCTCGCAGAGGGAGGCGTCGCGCTCCGAGCAGTCGGCTAGCTTTCCGGGCAGGGTCGTCCCGTCGAGCAGCCCCTTGCGCACGACGAGGTCGCGCGCCTTTCGCGCCGCTTCGCGCGCCCGCGCTGCCGTGATGCACTTCTCGATGATGCGGCGCCCTTCCTGTGGGTGCTCCTCCAGGTACTGGCCCAGCTTCTCGGCCACCGTCGTCTCCACCTGGGCCTTGACCTCGGGGTTGCCGAGTCGCGTCTTCGTCTGCCCCTCGAACTGGGGCTCGGGCAGGCGGACGCTTATCACGGCCACGAGCCCTTCGCGGACGTCCTCGCCCGCAAGGTTCGCGTCGTCTTCCTTAAGGAACTTCTGCTTGCGGGCGTAGTCGTTGAAGACGCGGGTGAGGGCGCTGCGGAAGCCGGTGAGGTGGCTGCCGCCGTCGATGGTGTTTATGCAGTTCGCGAAGCTGAACGTGGCCTCGGTGAAGCCGTCGTTGTACTGGATGGCCGCCTCGACCGCGGTGCTGTCGAGCTGGTTCTCGATGTAAATGGGGAGCGGCTGGAGGACGGTTCGCTCGCGGTTGAGGTGGCGGACGAAGCTCTTGATGCCACCCTCGAAGCAGAACGTGACCTCGTCGTCTGTGCGCTCGTCGACGAGGCGGATCCACACCCCTTTGACCAGATACGCGCACTCGCGGAGGCGCTGGGCGATGGTCGTGAAATCGTAATCGAGCTCGGCGAAGATCTTGCGGTCGGGAAGGAAGCGAATGGTTGTGCCGTTCACGAACGCCGGCAGCTGGCCTGTGACCTGCCAGAACGAGCGGTGGCGCGTCTCCTCCTGCCGGCTCACGTCTGCGACGGGGATCCCGCGCCGGTACTCCTGGCAGTGGATCTTGCCGTCGCGGCGCACTTCCACCCACATGCGCTCCGACAGCGCGTTCACTACCGAGGCGCCTACGCCGTGGAGTCCGCCGGAGACCTTGTACACCTGCCCGCCGAACTTGCCGCCGGCATGCAGGTAGGTCATGACGGTCTCCAGCGCCGAGCGGCCCGTCTTCTCGTGGACGTCGGTGGGGATGCCGCGGCCGTTGTCCCAGACGCTGACTTCGCCGTCCTTGTGGATGACGACCTCGATGCGGCTGCAGAAGCCGGCCATCGCCTCGTCGATGCTGTTGTCGGCGATCTCGTAGACGAGGTGATGGAGGCCGCGCTGATCGGTGCTGCCGATGTACATGCCGGGCCGGCGGCGAACGGCTTCGAGCCCGCCGAGCACCTGGATGTCGCGCGCGGTATAGTGAGAGGCGTCCTCCCGTTCCGTCTTTCCGGCGGTGCGGGACGCTGCGCGGCCCTTCGACGCCTTGTCGCTCTTTGTTTTCGTCGTCATTCCTTTGTCTGCTGACTGATCGGGCGGTCGGCCGGGAGAGAGGCCGTCTCGAAAGCCGGGGGGAGTCGTACCGCCGGAAGTGGCGCCGGCTTCCGTATCTGTTGTGATTCTGTCACTGCTTTTACAGTCTAGCACATTTGCCCCTTTCGGGGAATCTGGAGGCACCCGGTGCGCGCTGCTTGGCCGCGGCGCGGCTCTATGCTAATCTCTTCTGAAGACCCGCTTCGAGACGCTCCCATGCTCTTCTGGAACCGGTTCAAGCAGCTCCTGGAGTGGATCGGGCTCCTGCCGCAGCAGGTCGTGCCCTCTGAACCGGTGTCCCTCCGGCCGATCGGCGTCGTGCGCAATTGGGTGACCGAGCCGCGCATGGAAGGCTGGGAGGACGTTACATCCGACATCATCTTCAGGCGGGAGCTGGAAGGCGCACTCGACGGACTGGAAGGCTTTTCGCACCTGCTTGTCCTGTTCTATCTCCACGGCGTGACGGATGAGCAG
This sequence comes from Dehalococcoidia bacterium, assembly GCA_030018455.1. NCBI lineage: Bacteria > Bacillati > Chloroflexota > Dehalococcoidia > Dehalococcoidia bacterium. Next base: position 269,864 of record JASEFU010000003.1, on the reverse strand, counting down.
CGCTCGCGCACCCACTGCTTTCCCCGCGGCGACCCGCGCTATCCTCTTCAGGGCGTGCTCGCGACGCGCACGCAGCACCGGCCGAATCCCATTGGGGCGAGCGTCGTTCGCCTGTTGAAGCGGCGCAAGAACGTATTGCGCGTCGGCGGTCTGGACGCCATCAACGGGACGCCGGTAATCGATGTCAAGCCTTACATCCCCCACTACGATGCCCCTTCCGAAGTGCGGCTGCCCGAGTGGATAACGCAGCCGCTGCCCTCGGAATAGGCGCTCTGCCCGAGATGCAATACCCCCTCCTCGACCTCTACAAGCGGCTGCTCGCGGCCTACGGGCCGCAGCACTGGTGGCCGGGCGACCAGGAGCCGTTCGTCGTCGTTGTGGGGGCGATCCTCACGCAGTCGACGGCGTGGGCGAATGTAGAGCGGGCGCTCGCCGGGCTGCGCGCCGAAAGGCTGCTTTCGCCGCAGGCGATACTGACGGCGCCGGAAGAACGCCTGGCAGCGGCGATACGGTCATCCGGGTACTTCCGGGTGAAGGCGCGACGGCTCCAGGCGTTCGCGCGCGTCCTCGAGGAGCGGTTCGAAGGCAGTTTGGAGCGGCTGTTCGCGCTACCGGTCGAGAAATTGCGGGGGGCGCTGCTGGAGATCGACGGCGTCGGCCCCGAGACGGCGGACGACATCATTCTCTATGCCGCGCGCAAGCCGGTCTTCGTCGTCGACGCTTACACGCGGCGGGTGATGTCGCGTCTGGGGGTGCGGCCCGCCTCCGACAGCTACGAACGCTGGCAGGCGCTGTTCATGGACAATTTGCCCCACGACGCCGCGCTGTTCAACGAGTACCACGCTCTGCTCGTGCGCCACGCGAAGTCGGTCTGTCGCAGGACGCCGCGGTGCGGCCGGTGTGCGCTGCTGGCAGTCTGTCCGACGGGTCAGGCGATGGTGGGCGGGGAGGTATCTGTCAACGGATAGAAAACGGATAAGCGGATGGCGCTCGGCCGCCTTACTCCGGCAGGGTCGGGCGTCCCTGCCCGACCAGCCGAGCTGCCTGTCAATGGAGAACCAATGAGCGGATGTGGCGGGCGCCGCTTCAGCCTCCCCGGCAACGTTCAAACTCGGGGTGACGCTGGGCGCGCGGCTGCGCGCCCCAAGAAGGTTACCGGTCGACCTGCTGAAGCGCCGCCCGGCCGCAAGCGACTTTCGTCGCGGCCTGCGCGGCACCGGCGGGCAAGATGCCCGCCCTA